>NZ_CP117969.2:0-2500 GCF_028743515.2 Imtechella halotolerans
GGGTTTAAAAAAAATTTCAAAAAAAGCTTGTCAGAATAAAAAAGAGTATTACTTTTGCAGCCGCTTTGATAGGGAAGTGAAAGTTCATTGAGTGCTTGATTTTATTGGTGATGAGAGGTTTTGAGGAGTTTAAAAAAAATTTCAAAAAAAGTTTGTCAAAATAAAAAAGAGTGTTACTTTTGCACCCGCTTTGATACGGAAGCGCAATTAATAAAGAAATAAAGTTCATTGATATATTGTTAACAGCACCAAGATTACTTCGGTAAAATTGGAAAAAAGATTTAAGCAAATCCTTGAGTAGAGACTATTTATTGTATGTTTTATATTATATAAAGATTAACGATGAAGAGTTTGATCCTGGCTCAGGATGAACGCTAGCGGCAGGCCTAACACATGCAAGTCGAGGGGTAGAGGTTACTTGTAACCTTGAGACCGGCGCACGGGTGCGTAACGCGTATGCAATCTACCTTGTACAGAGGGATAGCCCAGAGAAATTTGGATTAATACCTCATAGTGTATAGATATGGCCTCATATTTATACTAAAGCTTCGGCGGTACAAGATGAGCATGCGTCCCATTAGCTAGTTGGTATGGTAACGGCATACCAAGGCAACGATGGGTAGGGGTCCTGAGAGGGAGATCCCCCACACTGGTACTGAGACACGGACCAGACTCCTACGGGAGGCAGCAGTGAGGAATATTGGGCAATGGTCGGAAGACTGACCCAGCCATGCCGCGTGCAGGAAGACGGCCCTATGGGTTGTAAACTGCTTTTGTATGGGAAGAATAAGGCCTACGTGTAGGTTGATGACGGTACCATGCGAATAAGCATCGGCTAACTCCGTGCCAGCAGCCGCGGTAATACGGAGGATGCAAGCGTTATCCGGAATCATTGGGTTTAAAGGGTCCGTAGGCGGGCTTGTAAGTCAGAGGTGAAAGTTTGCGGCTCAACCGTAAAATTGCCTTTGATACTGCTAGTCTTGAATAATTGTGAAGTGGTTAGAATATGTAGTGTAGCGGTGAAATGCATAGATATTACATAGAATACCGATTGCGAAGGCAGATCACTAACAATTTATTGACGCTGATGGACGAAAGCGTGGGGAGCGAACAGGATTAGATACCCTGGTAGTCCACGCCGTAAACGATGGATACTAGCTGTTCGGCGCAAGCTGAGTGGCTAAGCGAAAGTGATAAGTATCCCACCTGGGGAGTACGTTCGCAAGAATGAAACTCAAAGGAATTGACGGGGGCCCGCACAAGCGGTGGAGCATGTGGTTTAATTCGATGATACGCGAGGAACCTTACCAGGGCTTAAATGTAGATTGACAGGTTTAGAGATAGACTTTCCTTCGGGCAATTTACAAGGTGCTGCATGGTTGTCGTCAGCTCGTGCCGTGAGGTGTCAGGTTAAGTCCTATAACGAGCGCAACCCCTGTGGTTAGTTACCAGCACATAATGGTGGGGACTCTAGCCAGACTGCCGGTGCAAACCGTGAGGAAGGTGGGGATGACGTCAAATCATCACGGCCCTTACGTCCTGGGCCACACACGTGCTACAATGGCAAGTACAGAGAGCAGCCACTGGGTGACCAGGAGCGAATCTATAAAGCTTGTCTCAGTTCGGATCGAAGTCTGCAACTCGACTTCGTGAAGCTGGAATCGCTAGTAATCGGATATCAGCCATGATCCGGTGAATACGTTCCCGGGCCTTGTACACACCGCCCGTCAAGCCATGGAAGCTGGGGGTACCTGAAGTCGGTGACCGCAAGGAGCTGCCTAGGGTAAAACTAGTAACTGGGGCTAAGTCGTAACAAGGTAGCCGTACCGGAAGGTGCGGCTGGAACACCTCCTTTCTAGAGCAATAGCAGTAAATATGTTATGTGCTCGAGTGATTTGCTTAAGCTGTTAATAATCAATACAGAGTCTCGTAGCTCAGCTGGTTAGAGTACTACACTGATAATGTAGGGGTCGGCAGTTCGAGTCTGCCCGGGACTACAACAAGTACTTATAGTGATATAGGTATACGTTCATAAAAAGATATTGAAGGAAATTCTGGAAGTTGAGGATTGAATTATAAATTCAACATTCATAATTCAACATTCGCTTTAAGAAGGAATGGGGGATTAGCTCAGCTGGCTAGAGCGCCTGCCTTGCACGCAGGAGGTCATCGGTTCGACTCCGATATTCTCCACTAGGGTTATGAAGGTATGTACGAGAAAGTAAATACTGGAGCCGAAACGTTCATTGACATATTGAGATAAAGAGAAATACGAGAAAAACGCATATAGAAAGTATAGAAAGAAGAATGCATACCATAGGTATGTATTCAACACAAAAAGCAATAAGCTAATTAAGGGCGTATGGGGGATGCCTAGGCTCTCAGAGGCGAAGAAGGACGTGATAAGCTGCGAAAAGCATCGGGGATTGGCACATACGAATTGATCCGATGATATCCGAATGGGGCAACCCACTATGTTGAAGACATAGTATCCGCAAGG